>NZ_CP127383.2 GCF_003286645.3 Aerococcus tenax
ATGCTAAAATATTTAGATTTACCAGGAGGAAGTATGTCAGGTAAAGTAGTTAGCTTTAAAATCAACGAAGAAAAGTATGCGATATTAAAAAAGGAAGCTGACGAAAAGGGGTTGTCGGTTGGCCAATATGTACGTCAAAAAATATTGGAAGAAGAAAAAGACGATGATGAAAGAGAATTTACGAACTTAGAGTTTAATTTAAAAAATGAGGAGATAACTCAAAAACTTATACAAGCTAAAGATGAGCAAATTTCTAGTTTAAATAAACAAGTCGATACTTTACAGGATCAGTTGAGTTCAGCTATGAAATCAGTGACTAAATTAGCGGATCAGCAACAACAGCTGACGTTAAGTTTACAAGAATCACTTTTTAAGATTGAGAAAGAGCCATTAAAGGATGATTATATGGCTGAAACTTCTGAAAATGCCTCAGAAAGCTCCTCAGTAAAGACTGAAAATGAAACTAAGAGCTTTTGGAGTCGTTTTTGGAGAAAATAATTTCGTGTAATTAAAGCTAGAAGGAGTTCTGTAGATATCTTGAAGTGTATTAACAAAGAGAAAAAGAATTTGGGCTAGAAGTAACTGACTTTGAAAGCAATATCAAAAAAATGTAGGCGAATATTTTTGAAGAACTATTTCAACAAGAATAAAAAAATTGTCGATGTTTTTTTGCCGGTCTTACAAAAAATATTTACAAGATTGGAAAAAAATCTTGATAGAAAAACTTATCGTGAAGAATTTTTTCAAGGAAAAGAAGACGAGAAATTTTTTTCTCATGAATTAGATATGAATCAATATTTTGAACAAATTAAATATGTTTATCGAAATAATTTGAAATAATAAATTTGAGAAAGAAAATAAGGAACGGGTAAAATGAAATCTTGTTAGGGAAATCCCTGAACCCAAGTCGAAAAATAATGAGTTTAAATAAAATTTTCAGAACTCATTTGCCGTTATTATTAAGTCATAAATCATGTAGTTGTGGAATAAAGAAAAGATTGAAATTTGTAAAAAATTGACTAAATATGCTTTAAAAAACTGTACTACTTTTTAAAGCATATTGTCCTACAAATAAAAATTTAGCTATTAAAACATTGTTATATCAGCATTTTGAAGTTGCCAAAAGTAGGACAAAATTTTGAAATTGCTATCACTTGTCATACTTCTGAAATCGACAAAAATATAAGGAAATTGCCTAAAATTTACTGAATAATCTGTATGTATTTAATACAGAAAACGTATCTGTTTAGTACTTAATTTGTATGTAATAAGCGCGTATAAATTTATGTATAGTATTGTTATATCAAGCTTTCTGTGTATGTATAAAGACTGTATATTTTTGAAAAATCGCTATCACTTGTCTGTATAAATTATGTAAAAAAGAATCCCTTTGGCTCAGCCAAAGTAAGCAAAATCTAGGTGCTTTAGTACCAGCTTTTGCTATCAAGGATTCCTTATGCTCTTTCAATATTTCAAGCAACTTCCTAACTAAATTTCTTTTTCGCTATGAAATTTATAACAATATTGACTTAGTAAAAAAGATTTTCTAATAAAAAAGCACGGAAATTTTCCGTACTTCTGTAAAGTATTCCTATATTTCGAACTTAGTTTCGCTATAGGAGAAAAAAACCGATGAATGAGAGCACCAGTGACTCTATGTAGAAAAAAGATTTTTATAAGACACTAAAACCATTGTAGCATATTTTATCTTGAATTATCATGTTATACTAATCAAGTCGTCTCTGACGCAAATTTATTTGCGAAAGGGGTGATTCACATGATCTACTTCTTTGAGCTCTTACTTGCCGTTACGGCAAATGTAATAAGCTACTACATTTGCAAATGGCTAGACGGCGAGGACAAATAGACGACTAGCCTTGAGCGTTGGTCACGCAAAAAAAGCCCCACGTTGGTTCAGAACGTGGGGCTTTTTGGTGATCACATGATCTACCTCTTTGTAGTTTTAGTATACCATAATTCAGTTATTTATTGCATGGTTTGGATTAGAAAAGCACGCAAAAAACGCCACGTTGGTTCAGAACGTGGCGTTTTGGTGTTCTCTTAAAAAATATTATAACACAACCCCAATTTAGTTATTACCTTGAAAAAAAGCACGGAGAAATTCCGTGCCTATATCCTCATACGGTCTCTATGTCTTTGTTGGCATGAGGAAGAGAGATTGGGCTGATCGGTAGGGAGTGCCCAATCAATCTAAGAGAAAGTAGTAAAAAACTACTAACTCTAATTATAAGCAAATGGTTACCAGAAATGGAAGATTTTTTGAAAACACAAATAAATTTTAGCGAAAAAATTATTCTAATTGAGTAAGGACTCAGTTTTAGCTATAAAACAAAACAACGTCGAGAAAAGACGTTGTTTTGTAGGATTGTTTATGTTAAGTAAAAACATTATACCCCGTTGCAGATTCAAAAACAAATCTTTAGAGTTTGGATGAGTCGGGAGTACAGTCAATATATATATTTAAATCTTGTTAGAGAAATTCTCTAACACATGGTCAAATGAACTTATTTTTTATTCATAAAGACTTTTCGCTGTCAAAAATTTAAAAGAAATAAGGATCAAAGAATTTTCTGTCTTAAAAATAATTTTTAGCAAAGTATTTCAAGAAGACCAAAATTTTTATCTAAAAGAAAGTTTCGGAATATATAAAAGCGTTAAAAGAAAAATAAAGGCATGGAAAATTTCTAAAGACGCAACAATAAAAATCGTTACATGAAGTTCAACAAGAGATGAATCAAATAAAAAAGAAAATGAAGAATTAAAAATACGACAAAAGAAATTGCAGATCTCTTAGGAATTAATCGAGAAAAATATCTTGCCTAAACTAAAAAAGACTGGTAATAAAAAATAAAAAAATTAAAAGGTAAAGAAGAAAAACGGAAGTAAAAAATAAAATAATTTCTCTAGAACTGACACGCAATATTTTTTGAAAATGAGTATTATCAAAATATTATTTTAGATTTCGCCTTTTATAATTTAGAAGACTATCGAGAAAGTGAAAAATAAATAGAGAAACTCTATGAAAAAATAATCTACGTTTTATAAAGAGCTTATGGAGTTAGAAAATCAAGTAAGAGATTTTGCTGAAGGAAATTATTATTATGATTAGAAAGTTTAGTAAAAGGAATACAAGCGATTAAAATGCATATAATTATGGTTTTGGAAGCCACTTGTATATATCTATATATACAAGAATAAAAGCGCTTAAATCGCAAAAATACCACGATATAAGTCATTTTAAGAGCGCTTACTAAGAAAATCTTTATAATATAATAAGTGTGCGGAGTGTAAGAAGTTCGTTTAATATAGCAAACGCCTCTTTCCGGGATAGTAGCCACGTTAGGCAGTAGAACACGAAAAGGGAGAAAATTATGGTATACTCTTTGTAGTAATTTTTAATTACTTTCTCTAAAGACTGAGTCTTCCCGACAATGAGACTAGTCTCTCCTTTTTATCTCAAAGGGGAGGAAAAGCACGGAAATTTTCCGTGCTTTTCTGTTTCGGAACATAATAAAAAAAGAACTTTGTTATAGTAATTTTGAAGAGAGCTATTCGTGAGAAAACTAAAGTCCTATGTTGGTTTCAAACGTGGACTTTTTTACATTTAGCTAACCTTCTTGGAAACTAGGTACACATATTTTATCGAATTAGTTTATTTTTTTCGTAAAACGTCGATCTACCTTTATATTTCCCGATTTGAGAAAGATAATTTAAAATGTCACCATTCCACTTTTTTCTTTTAATAGTGAATAATCAAAATTTCTCATCCCATAACCTCTCCTTTATCCCTTAATTATGTAATTTTTAGGCGATAAATCAATTGTTGTACGATTATTAACTTGTTGTAAGAACAAGTTAATATAATAATAGTATGAGGGATAATAAGTTTGTCTAACCAATTCGTTCCAAAATATCGTAACAGGTTGAGGCTAGCAATTTGTTATAATAAATGAATAGAAGAGCTCTTATATGGGCAACGCAAAAAGGAATGGATGATTAGTCCATTCCTTTTTATCCAAAAAGAAGAATAATAAAAAGCACGGGAGAGCTATATTTTAACTTTTGCGCCGAATGTTAAAGTCCTTGCTTTGGAGTATCAGCGCATAAGAGGCAACTATAGCTTTCCCGCGTTTCTATATAGGATATATATTTGTCCCGCTAATAAGGGAGAAAGCTGGTGTATAGAACACCAGCAGAATGGAGCTAAAATAGTATTTTTATAAAATACTAAGTTAATTATACTATAACATAGTTTATTTAGTTATCGTATATAGTAAAACTTCCCGTACGCTAAGAAACATCTATATTTTGATTTTCGATGCTCAAATAATTTTGTAGAAGTTTACTTCCAGAAAAAAACACCCCTTAATTATAAGGGATGTTTTGAGGAAGATTTTATGAAAGGTTAAAAAATGATAATGATGTCTGCTGTAATATCAAATTATTTATCCCCATTACAGGCGGAATGCCTGTGACACCTATATTTCATAAAAGGAGTTTTAACCATTCAAATCTTATCAAGCTAATGCTTGCTATAAACCTCATAATGTCATCCTAGCAAATATATCTATTAAAATCTATAAATTATGAATAATATTAGAGAAATAAAAAAATTATTCATCTAAGATATTTTACTAATAAGAAAATTCTAAAAAATATAGGTGAGCGGACTTCATATAATTTATTGTTTAGTGTCTAGAGTATTTCATAAATAAAAAAGCACGGAAACTCCGCGCTCTTATCTCCATACAGAGTAAAAAAGTCCTTGTATAGTATGAGGAGTAATGACTGGGCTGGTCGGTAGGTAAGACCCAGTCTAAAAGAAAGAGTCTGGGACAAAAGTCTGCGAACTCTAAAACTAAAAGAGAATCTACAAATTACTTAAGCGTGATTTGTAGATTCTCTTATTTTATTGCTTTTATTTTGTTATATTTTTTCAAATTATTGGCCATGAAGGCCAATCCAACATCAGTTTTAACCCTTGTTTTCCCTCTGAGGTTAAATCGAGTGAACCCTAAAATAGCCTTTATCTGGCCAAAAACTGGTTCAACGTCAATTTTCCGTTTGGAAAAGAGCTTAGATCCTTCTTCAGATAAAAGCTTCTGTGTTTCTATATTCTTTAATTCCTGATAGTTTTTATTATAGTAAAGCGCCTTTTGCGGCGCATTTTTTGGGTCCAAAGGCTTATAAACCTGAATTTCAGAAATATAACCACTCATTTTATTTTTTCGTTTTTGGAGATGACTAAAGAAATAAACCGTGCCGTCAGGATGTGTAAACGTATTACTTTGCTTATCGTAACTCCAATTATCCATATTTTTAGCTGATTTTTTATGTTTCTTTTTCTGCTCTTTATCAAACCGATTATATTTAATCAAATGGTTAATTTTATGGTTATCTAAATAAGTAAGGTTTTCTTCGCTACCATAACCAGCATCAGCTATAATGCATTTCGGGAAATTAGGGAAACTTTCAACAAAGGGTTGTAAAGTCCGCGTGTCCGTCGGATTGTGGAAAATATCATAATGAAGGACAAACTGGTTTTCAGTCGCTACTTGGATATTGTATCCCGCTTTCAATTGCCCATTCATCATATGATCATCTTTCATTCGCATGAACGTAGCATCAGGATCTGTTTTTGAATAGCTGTTTCTTCCGTTAAATGTTTCAAACTGTTTGGCATACTTTTGTTTGCGGGGTAGAAAATCTTTACTCACTTTACGGTAATGTTTTTTCAAACGACGACGTTCTTGTTTACGTTGATCTGGCCCTTTTACAGGAGTTTCCTCAATATCTTCAGTGAGTTTATCGATTTCTTCCTTAAGAACTTTAGATATCTCTTGAAGCATATTTTCTTCTAGATCTAAATTTTCATCATATTGGATGCCAGCATCAACCATCGGTTGAATTTCATTAAAGTAATATTCACGTGAAGTCACTTTTAATTGCTCTGCATATTTTTCAGTTGCCTTTTTCCAAACAAAAGAATATTTATTGGCATTCGCTTCAATTTTAGTTCCATCTATAAAGCAATTTTCTAAATGAATTAATTTCTCTAACTTTAACTGAGTGGTAAACTCAACGAATAAATTTTCTAATAAACATCTACAATTTTCTGAGGAACGGAAGCGATTAATCGTTCGATAGCTAATAACTTGTTGAGCGACTAGCCACTGCATGGGTATATTTTCAACCATTAATTCTTCTATTTTTCTTCCACTAAATACGCCTTTACTATAAGCGTATAAAAGCGCCATAATTAAAGGTTTTGGATGATAGGCAGGACGTCCGTCCTGGGTACTGAAGCTTTCAAAATGTTTTTCATCCAGAGATTCAATAAAATTATAGATTGAAAATACAATATGATCTGGATCGATACATGCAGATAATTCTAGTGGAAGTGTTGTTTGATTCATGTTATATTGTATGTACACAAGAAGCACCCCTTAATCTTTAGTGTGGTTACTAATATTATAGCAGGGTGCTTTTTTTATACCTAATTTTAAGTAAAAGGGATAAGAAATTAGTGAAAACTAACTTCTTATCCCTTTTTATTTCGAGGCTTTTGTCCCAGCCTCATGTAGGGTAGCATAAACAAATTCTATAAGAAAGCGTTTTTTTTTTTTAAAATATACAATTTTAGCAAAAGCAATTAGCTAAATATATTATAAAAAATAAGAAATATAATAGTATCTGTGATAGACTATGCGTATAGCTTTGAGTGTGGTTCCTCTTTACTCGACCAACGCTCAAAGCTAGTCGTCCTGTTATAGAGACAGGCGAGTGAGAATTAAAAAGCCTACGCCTTAAATAGCGTGGGCTTTTTAGCTATCATGTTAGCTTGCTTTCATGTACACCTTTTACACAACTTACTCTTACAAACTAAGTAAGCGCGAAAGCTTTGTCTTTTCCTTGCTACTTAGTTTATCAGTATAAGGTCGAGGAGATGGACAAAGGAATTCCCTTTTCCTCTAAAGAACTCCCTGTACAAAAAAGAAAGTATTATTATAAAGGTACAAAAAAATAATAACATAAATTAAATTTGTAATAAACCTTTTTTAAGTCATAAATTATAATAGGTAATCGAGTGTTTAAATAATGTAAAATAACTGTATTGATAATATACGTCCCATATACCTATTTTACTCTTAAGAAACTTAAGAAAAGTATACCTTAGTAAACAGTGTTCAAATAATGTATAATAACTTCATTGATAATATACGTCCCATATACCTATTTTACTCTTAAGAAACTTAAGAAAAGTATACCTTAGTAAACAGTGTTCAAATAATGTATAATAACTTCATTGATAATATACGTCCCATATAGTCTATTCTTCCCCTTCTTTGCTTAAGAAGAGTATGGTTGTAGTGAGTGCCATAAATTAGCGTTATTATCTTATGAAGTATCAGTTATAGAAAATATTTAGTTAGTGTTATTTAAAATAAATGAGGTGAGAGTGGTGTCATATATTGAGAATCCAGGAAGCAATTATGATGAACTTATTTGGTATTTAACGACTAATTATGATGAGGTGGAGGGGGAGGATTTTTATCGATATATTTTTCCTAATAATCAAAAAACTGGAGAATATAATACTGATAAGAATCATTGGAAAGCAAATGCTGTTTATTTGTATCACGATGAAGATAATTCTGAAAAAACTTATCGAAGAAGAATTATGTTAGATGATACTTGGGAAGAAGATTTTGAAAATTATATTTATGATAATCATCATACTTTGTGTAGTGGCTTGTCTTATCGTGGAAAAGCTAATACTTTATTGAATGCTAGAGAGCTAAATGCAATTATTATTGATTTAGATAGTGTTAGTTTAAATGAATTAAAAAATCTAATTGACAGTTTTGATAATACTCCAGGCTATTTTGGAGCTATTCCTCGTCCAACTTTTCTTGTAACTAGTGGTACCGGGATACATATTTACTATGTACTTGATCAACCAGTCGATCTATTTCCTTATTTGAAACAGCAATTTAAGGAGTTGAAGTATGGTTTAACTTATAAAGCTTGGAATCCAACGATTACTTCAAAAGATGAGGTAGTTCAATATCAATCAATTGCTCAAGGCTTTCGAATGGTTGGATCAATTAATCCGAAGTATGGTGAAAATTTACATGTAAGAGCTTTTCAAGTAGGCGATAGGGTGTCTGTTGATTATTTAAATTCTTATGTAAAGGAAGAGCAAAGAGTTGATTTGGATAAGCTTTTTACACCAAGTAAAATGACTTTAGAAGAAGCACGATTACAATATCCGGATTGGTTTGAACGGAGGATTTTAAAAGGAGAAAATTTGCCAAAACGTTGGCAAATCAATCGAGCTGTTTATGATTGGTGGAAGAAACAATCTTTAGATATTGTGGGTGGACATCGATACTGGTATTTATATTTATTAGGAGTTTATGCGGTAAAATGTGGTATTAGTAAAGAAGAATTTTCGGAAGATTGTTGGGGAAAATATCCTGAATTAAAGCGAAAGCCTAATGGAACAGATATTTTTAAACCAGAAGATGTTGAAAGTGCAATCGAATCTTATGATCCATGTAATTTTATGTATTCAATTATTGAAATTGAACGTAAAAGTGGTTTACGAATTGAACGTAATCGTAGAAATTATCGAAAACAGAAAGAACATATTAAATTTATGAATGCTGTTCGAGATAATGTTTCTTATCCTGAAGGTGGATGGCAAAATAAGCAAGGAGCACCAACAAAGGAAAAAGAAGTTCGCGTTTTTATTAAAGAAGCTTCAAAAAAAAATAGTGTGAGTGAAATTGCTAAAGATTTAGGAGTGACTCGAGCCACTGTTTATAAGTATATAAATTCGGAAGAAGTAAAAAATGATCGAGGGTCGAATAAAGAAGATTTGGTGATTAGTTATATTAAAAAATATCCTAAAAAAAATGTAAGCGAAATTGCTAAACAATTAGGTATAAGTCGTACTACGGTATATAAATATAAAAAGAAATATGGTTTATAGAACAACTTTATAGGTATACTTAAGTATACCTATTGTTTTTAATATATGACTGATATACTGATATACTAAGGTTATTAGTATATTATTTTGTAAAATAGGTATACCTAAGTCTACTTGTTGTTCAAATATATTTTTTATATATTAAGGCCTTAGAATAAAAGAAGTAAACTAAGTCTACCTAAGTCTATCTAAATCTACATATACATAAATCTCTGATTTGTTTAT